>CP102406.1 GCA_024628785.1 Fusobacteria bacterium ZRK30 | reverse complement strand
ATAATAGTTTACAATTGTACCTGTCATAATTTTCCTCCTATACTATGAAGTCAAATTCTTTCTTTATTTCCAGTCTTTCCCTGTCTAGTTTTCCCTCTGTAAAGTAATCTTCCCCATCCTCTATGAAAAATATTCCTGCTTTTTCATCGGCATAGTTCCCTGGCATATTATACAGTTCATATATAAATTCATTCATCTTTTCCATTACCTGGGATAATCTTACCTTTCTTTCACTGTAGTTATTCTTATTTATTTTTAGTATATCTAAAAATTCATTCCAGACATCCAGCCCATTTAATCTGATCTTACACCCGTTTTTTTCTACTTCTATCTCCCTGTTTATAAATATTTGATATTTATTCTGTTCATTTATTAATTTCATCTCTTTGGATATTTTTTTAAAATCAAGATCTTCCAACAAATCCTCTAAAAATTCATTCCTTAACTCCAGCCTTTCCATTACCTTAGTATAATATCCTTGAAAATCCTTCTTTTTTAACAACTCCCTGTTTTCTTCACAAGCAAGTGTCAGAGAATTATTCCTTCTTTCATCCTCTTTATATATCCTTTGGGCACTGGTTAAATCAAAAAAATATACTTTTCCTGTCTTTTTGCATGATCTGTTTACCCTTCCCATAAATTGTTCTTCCGAATCAAATAGGGAAATATCTTTAAAACCTATATCCATATCGATATCAACCCCTGCCTCTATTACCTGGGTAGATATAAGGACCATTCCTTCCTCTCTTTTATCTTTGGGCACTTTTTCTAGTTTTTTAGTTTTATCTATTATCCTTTTTCTTTCACCCCTGCTGTCATCCCCAGTCAACAACTCTGATTTTATACAGCACTCCTTCACTAGAGTATAAAATTCAAAGGCTTTTTTCTTGCTTAAAAATTCAATAAGTATCATGTCTTTAGGGTATTCTTTAATTTTTTCCATTAATTTAGAAAATATTTCCTCTTTATCTAGGTCAAGTAAACTAAAGTCCAATTGTACTCTGTCTTTAAATATAGGAGCTTTAAAATATTTATCCCTGTCTTCTATCAAGTGTTTATACCTTTCATTACTGGCCAAATAACTTAATTTTGGCAGGGTAGCACTCATTATTATTATCTTTATATTTAAAAGTTCCCCATATTTATGTAGAAACTGGATAATCTCCCTCCAAATCTTATTTTTATATGATTGGATTTCATCCATAATAACAACACTATTTGCCAGATGTAACAATGGATAGTTATCTTTTTTATTCACCCCAAATAAATATTTAAAGAAATTTACATGGGAGGTCAAAACCAAAGGATAATGAATAAATTCCCTGTCTGTTACTCCCTTATCATAATCAGGAACTTCCCCCTTATCCTCCTCTACCTCTAACGGTGTCAATGAATTTATTACTCCCATTTTTCCCTCTATTATATCCTTTCCCAATACATCTTCAATAGAATCCTTCGTCTGTTCCACCAGAGTATTAAATGGAAATATATAAAATATCTTATTTATCTCCTCTATCTCATCTGTTATCCTATAGGCTAAGTTCAATGAAGTAATAGTTTTCCCTGATCCCGTAGGTGCTTCCAGATAAAATATGTTATTTTTTATTCCTTCCAATAGATTTTTTTCAGCTTCTAAAAACATCTCACTTCTCAATATGTTTATAGAATTTTTATCAAATGGATTACATCCTTTACCCCCTAAAAAATCCTTGTATTTTTTTATATTACAAAAAACCGAACCACTTTCTGGATCTCTTATCTTTTCAAAAAGACTATCTTCTTTTTTTAAGACTCCTATATCACCCACTTCTTTGTCTTCCATATATTCCTTTGTTCCATAAATATCAGAAACTACCAACATTGAAAATAATAATTTGGCATATATATAGTGTTCCATACTCCCAACCGACTCAAGAGTTAAATCATCTTCTATATCCTCTATTTGAACCATCCCTTTAAAGTTAAAAAGTAGTTTAGATATCTTTTCTTCATCAACATTTCCTAAACTTCCCTCTACAAACTCACAAAAACTATCCAGTGATCCATGATGCTTAGATATTATGTAAGCATTTAATACCAAGAAATAAAGCATTTCATCCTCTATATCTTCTACATCATCCCCTGGAAAAAAGTTCTCCAGCATAGTTTCAATATAGAGATATGCAGAAAATAACGAATGATTTGATGTAGGTATATCATTACTGAGTTTACTTTTTAAATTTTTCATCTTTTCTGCCTGAAAATTAATATTTATCTTTCCTAAGTCATGGAGATAGATTCCATTGAAAAGTAAATTTTTCCAAAGAACTATATCTGCTTTATTTTCAAAGAATTTTTTTCCTAAATTATCTATGACAATATTTAAATTTTTCTTTTCTATTAACATCTTTAAGTTTTTTTTTACTGTTTCTGAGTGTTCCAAAAGACTCTCATAGATTATTTCTCCATCTAACTCTTTTCTGTGGGCATATACCTCATCTATATTTTCTATTATTTTTTCTAGTTCTATATAATTTATTTTTTCCATACTTTCTCCACTTTAATCAAATTTTAAGATATAGGCTTATTCTTTATAAACTTTCCCCTTCTAATTGAGTTGTTTATGTTTCTTTAAGTACAGTTTCACCATGTCTACTAACTATTCTATACTTCTATCTATCTTTATTACTTCTAGTATATTCCTTATCTACTCCCTTTTCAACGTATTTTATTCCTTCGCCATAATTTATATACAATTCATTAAGGAAAATAACTTAAAAAAATCCTAAAAAATTTTTCAATAAGATTTTTTCTCTCTCAAAAATCTACAGATATCCCCCTTACTGCTTATCCCAAAATTCTACGTTTACAGAGTAAACTATTAGCATTTTGATGATGCCCTTTACGGGTACTACTTACTACTTACTACTTACTACTTACTACTTACCTTTATCTTACCATCCCTTAATAACTATAATATTGATCTATGTTTCCATCTCTACCCCCTATATTCATTACCTTTAACCTCTTACATCTTACTTTTTACTTCTTACTTGTTTTACAAAGCTCACGTTTTTAATATATTTTAAATACTTTTAAAAGCTTTTACCTTTGTTCTAGCTTTACTTACTATTGGTCTACAGTCAACATGTAGACCCAAAAACCCACACATAATGACCCAAATTTCCATAAACAATGACCCAAAAACCCATAGATAATGACCCAAATTTCCAATTTTATCAACTCATTACTTGCTTTTTATTTCTTTTAAGATTATACTCATATTCCTAATGAAAAATTAAAAAAATTTAATATTTGATTTTTATGCTTACTTATCATTAGTTTTAATTACTGAGGAGGTATCTTATGACAGTTGTAAAATTTTCTAACGACATCAACAACATCTCTTTAAAGGGTTTAACAGCAAAGGAAATAAATATCTTCTTTGCGATCCTTTTCAAAGCACAAAATTTAAATTCCCTAAAGGTCACTATGTCCTGTAATGAACTAAGAAACCTTTCTTGTGGTGAATATCATTGCGATAGATTTGCAAAATCCATTGAAAGCACCTTCAGAAAATTAATGAATGTGAACAGTGAATTTGAAAATTATCAGACTCAATCAATCTCCTGTGTCTTTACCGACCTGTCTTTTGATAAAACAAATTCAACCCTGACCATAAAAATCAATCCGAATATAGGCTGGTTTCCAAAAACCAAAGATGATCCTTTTACATTTTTCAGACTTAAAGATCTGAATTCTGTAAAGGGAGTCTATGCGAAAAATATGTTTCGCCTTCTCCAGCAGTTTAAAAAGTCTGTTTTTTTCAAAATTTATTTAGATAAGTTTAAACATCTTCTTGGAATCCCGGACAGTTATTCTATCAGCAAAATAGATCAGAGAGTTTTACAGCCTATAATCAAAGAACTTTCTAGATTTTATAAGGGATTGAAAGTAGAAAAAATAAAAAAAGGTAAATCAGTTTTCAGATTAGATTTCACTTGGAGCTCTTATATCGGTTTTAAGGGGTTGAAGTGCCAAAATAGAACCACAACACCTCTTAAGTGTAAAAAACCTCAAAATTGCGAAATTAGAGCCTATAAAACAGATTTTGAAGCTGAAAAGGTGAGGTTATTTTCAAAACTAATAAAATTTATCTCAAATGTAAAAGAATTTGATAACCTGCACCAAATTCTCCACAAAATCCAAACAGAAGATGAACTCAATAATTTCAAATTGGAATATAATTTATAATCATAAAAAAACCATAGAACGCGGATCCGATCTGATTTAAATGGATTATCACAGATAGAAATAATCAGTGAAAATCAAAGAATTTATTAGACCTAATCCGTGTACCCATCAAAACATAATTCTTAGAACTAAAAAAAGTAGAGAAAAAAAATTCTCTACTTTTTTAATTTTTCTTCCTCCACTCATATGGATTCACAGGATTCTTCTCCCTCCACAGCCCCTTCCTTGAGCTTTTGGTCTGTTCTTGTGCTGATTTCAAGTCTTCTTCATTACTGGCATAATATTCATACCACCAAGCGTTACCTGTTCTTACGCATTCAAGGTTTAGATATCTATTGTTGTCATAATAGATCTTCCCTATCTTTCTTCCATACCTGTCGGTATCTACTATTTTTACTTTCACTTTTTTATCCATAATTTTACTTCTAACAAAATCCCTGGATTCAATCCCATAACTTTGATTTCTTTCAGGAGAGTCAACCCCATAAAATCTAATCTTTTCTTTTTCTCCATCTACCAACATAGTCATAGTATCTCCATCGTAAACTTTAATTACTTTTCCAACTAATGTTTCTCCAAATACCAGAGTTCCAAACAGTAAAAAAGTTAATAATATTTTTTTCATAAAAATACCTCCATAATTCAAGATTTCTAACTTTTCTTAATATTAATATTATACTTTAAATTTTGATATTTCTTACCTCTTTAATTTTGATTTTAAGCGATTTTCAATGTTTAGCTATGTAAATACACTTGAAATCGTTTGGTAGCCTCTTAAATCAAAAATTTGACACTTTAAAAAAGATTTTAGATCTAAAATAAGAACTTTATATAAATATTTATGTGTTTATCTCTTATAGAGATTTTTATTAAAAGATGGCATAATGTCAGTAAATTTTAAAAATATTCTATCCTTTCTTTTAGAAGAATCTTTTAATTAATCTTTTAAAGACCTTTTAGGCAAAAACCGAACGTCTGTACCCATTGGTAAAAAAGGGCTAAAACAAATCCGAACACTTCATTAGATGGCATGATGTCAGTCATTAGATGGCATGATGTCAGTTATTAGATGGCATGATGTCAGTTATTAGATGGCATGATGTCAGTTAAATGTGGCATTAATTTGCTATGTGCCATCTTTTGTATTATACTTTTAATATAAATAAAAAAATTGGATGTGACTAAGTATGGCAAAATTGGTTAAATATCATAGCGATATAAATAAAATACCTCTTCGAAATTTTAGTGAAAAAGAGATAAATATTTTTTTCTCGTTACTTTTTAAAGCTAAGGAAGAGGGGACTAATAAAATCAAAATTAAATTTACAGAATTGAGAAATATATCTAATGGCGATACCCACTCAAATAGATTTTTAAAATCTTTGGAAAATTTAAACTTTAAGTTATTAAATTTAAGTCAAAAGATAACTTTACCTGATGGAAAAATAGTAATGTTTAATTTGTTCAATGAATTTGTAATAGATCCAGTTAATAATGAGCTTGAGGTTCAAGTTCATGAACGGTTTTATTATATGCTAAATGATTTTTTAACTTATACTCAATTTGAGTTGGAACAATTTGTGAGTTTGAAATCTTCATATTCTAAAAATATTTTTAGATTACTAAAGCAATTTGAATCAACTAATTTTTTAAGTATATACGTTGAAGAATTTAAAAGGGTCTTATGTGTTCCTGAGAGCTATAAGATGGGAGAGGTAGATAGAAGAGTTATTAAACCAGCAATATTAGAATTATCACCATTTTTTCCAGATCTTAAATTAGAAAAAATAAAAGATGGTAGAAAAATAAAATCTTTAAAATTTTCTTGGGAAAATTATTGTTCTCTTAAAAATTTAGAAAGTAAATTTATTACTGAGATAAAGATCTCAGAACAGTTAAATAAAATAATTGAAAAAGCTAAGAAAAATAGATTTATAAAGCCATTATTAACAGTTTCAAATATTGAAAAGTTAGTAAAAAAATATTCAGAAGATCTACTAATTAATGGGTTAAAGTTTGCTATTCAGGAGATAAATTATGAGGTAAAAGCTTTTTCTTATTTGGAAAAAACAATAGAAACAGGAATAGAAAATAATAAAAAGAAAATAGTTATAGTAACACAGCAAACAGAAGTAAAAAAAGAAATTAAAAACGTATTAGTAACACAAGAAAAAATAAATAAAAAAGGTGATGATAAAGAAGAGATCCTGGATAAAGAGTTAGAGGAATTTAAAGGTGAATTAGATAGATTAGCTAAGGAAAAACTATCTAAAATGAGATATATGTTTTTAAAACCATCTTTAAAAACGACTAAAACATGGGAACAAATCCAAATGTTAATAGAGGAATATGATTTAAAATAAAAACAAGAGTTGTAACATGTGTTACAACTCTTGTTTTTTTATTTAACTAATTTTGCTTAAAACTTTCTTTAAAAAATTTTTTAACTCTTTCATTCATACGATTCTCTTGTTCGTCTGGTTCCTTTTCTTCAAGATAGTATTTATTAGTCATAATATTTTTAGATAATGAATCTAGCGGAAAACCTTTTATTTTTTTGTCATAAGGTTTTTCTGATATTATAAAATTACTAAGAGATATTTCAGGTCCTTGATATTCAAAACTAGTATTTTCATCTATTTTTAGATAGATAGCATTTTCATAGCGACTAATAATTTCGCCACCATTCTTTTTTGCAATTTTTGAATAATGTTCTATCATTTCATCGTCTGAAAGTTCTCTTCCTTTAACCCTTCTTATATAAACTCCAGGTTGATCTATATCCTCTACTCCTTCAAAATAGAGTCCTGAATCACAAGAAAAAACTGGGATTTTAAATTCTTGAAAATATGTCTCAGCTTTTTTCTTGGCGTTTTCTAATGGAGTTTCCCCATCTTCAATTACTTTAGGTATTTTTTTTTTAATATCGTTTAGCCCGATGATTTCAATATCCATACCATTTAGTGCCTCTTTCATCTCTTTTACCTTGGCATCATTCGTTGTACCATAAATGATTTTTTCCATTAATTTCTCCTTTTGCTTTTATTTTAGAATCTCTAGATGCTTTAATGGAGCCTATCCTTTCTTTTGGAGCTCTTTTTCTTTTTCTTTTAATAAACTATTTATCTCTTTTAGGCTCTCTTGTAATTTCTCATATTTTTCTTTATAAACTTCTAGATCTTCATAAGTTTTAATTTTTTTAATTTTTTTATAATTAAAATCTTTTAAAATTGTTATATCATTTTTCTTATCAACTTCATATTCTATAGTTATTATGTTACTTATTTCTTTTTTGTCAATTCCAGAATCAATTTTTATTATGATATCTTTAATATATTCTGATTCTAAACCACAAATATATTGAATTAGTTTGATTGGTAGTTCAGCTATAGTTAATTTACCTTTATTGGTGTTACAAGATTTAAATAACTTATATCTATTCCTGTGTCTTAGAGCTGTCATCCTGTTATATCCACTTAATTCTAACCATTTTTCATAGAGACCGTGATAATGATTTCCTAATTTATTTTTAACCTCTTCAAAAATTTCTCCTAAAACAATTGATGCAACCATTTGCATTTTTTTTATTTTATCAGAACTTTCATTTAAAAAATCATTTAATTCATGATCATCTGTATAAACATAATTAGAATTAAATTCTATATTTTCTAGTATTTTAGGAGTATCAACGAGATTAACTTTATCAACCTTTTTCTTTTCGATACTCTGTTTAAATCTATTTTTTAAATTATTCTTATTCATTTATAATCACTCCAGTAAGTTCTATAAATATATCCTGAACTTCTGTAATTTTTTTATTGTTACTTTCCCAAATAGTTTTACCTTTATCTATTAATTCAGCAATAAAACTCATATGTTTTACTGGATCTGTTAAAAGAACATCTAAATCATCTAGTGACTCTTTTAATAATTCGTGATATTCTTTTTGATTTTTTTCATTTTTATATCTACTAGGAATAATAGCTAATATTTTATTTTTTCCAATATTTTCAATGACTTCTAAAGCACCTTCTACAGTCACACGATCACAATAGATAGGTATAATAACTTTATCACTTAATTCTACAAAATGATCATCTACTCCCTTAGTTGGAATAGAATCTATAATTATAAATTCATATTTTTCTCTCATCTTATCAAGATATTTTTTTAATTTTTTAAAAAAAGCTTTAGAAAGAAAATTATCTTCTAAAGGAAGAACTTCAAGATTATCTCTAAGTCTATAGATTTCATGTTCTTTTCCATTGACAGCAGCTTTCAATCCTGTTGTTACAGAGCCCTCATATCCTAAAAAATCTAAAGTATTATTTTGAGAATCACTTGTTAAAAGTAATACTTTTTTTTCATTCAAAGCTAGAGCATGAGCCACTTGAACACTAGTCCAGGTCTTAGCACTCCCACCTTTATTAAGCTTTACTGATATTATCATTGCAAAAATCACCTCTTTTATGTTGTAACACGAGTTACAACCTTTGCTTTTAGTATAACATATTAGAATTAAAGAACAAAATAAATTACAAAGGAAAAACAGGATTTAAAAGTATAATAAATTATGTAACACCTAATGGTAAAATATTGATTTTTTTAGAAAATATAGGTTTGGAGGTGTTTTTTTATGTTGAAATTTAATATTTTTCATCCTTTACTTACTATTTTCTATCTGCTACTTACTACTTGCATTTTCTCCATGACTTCCGAAGAATATTGGACAGCTTTAAATAAAAGGGCTGATGAAATATATGGCGGATTGGATTTAGCTCTTACAGTAAATGTTGGTAACTACTATGATAATTCAGATTCAGAGTTCAGATCTGGGGTAGGTTTTTCAATTCCTATCTATTCCAAACAACAAAAAATTAGTCGAAGAAATGCAAAGATAAAATATCTTCAAGATGGATCAGACCTAATTAGTAACCTTAAAAAAAATAGAAAATTACTCATACTTTTAAAAGATAAAAAAGAAGCTCTCAAAGCTTTTATGGGAGATAATGGAGCTAGTGATATTAGTTCATATTTCCAAACAGAACAACAACTCTTAGAACTTAGTTTAACTATAGAATCCATAGAAAGAAAGATAGAAACCATGCTGCAATAAATTAAAGTAAGGAGTGAAAAAATCTTTTTATTTTTAGTTATCTTTTTAGAAAAAGTAATAAGGAGGTGTTACCTATGTTAGTTGGCCGTGATAATCTTTTACAAAAAGAAATAAATCCTCGTTTAAGTTCTCACCGACCCTTCATTTTAGTTGGCCAAAGGGGGATTGGAAAAAGCGAACTCCTAAAATGGAGTTACGAGAGCCTTGATCATACTAATAAAATCTATGTTTCCTGTACCAGCTCATTCAGCCTCATCTTAAAACAAATAGTCAAAGCCCAAGGACAGATAGTGGGGAAACTTCATAATGATGAATTAGAAAATAAGATCATTACAGGGAAAAAATTAATGATATTTATAGATGATATAGACCGAATGACTCAAAAAGAAGCTGTATTTTTTAAGGCTCTAAATGAGCTATGGACTTTTTATATGGCAGGATTGGAACCATTCAAAGAACATATAAAAACCATAGTATGGGGGAAACAAAAAATAATAGTTCATCCTATCAAAAGAAAGTTCAGAAAAGAGTTAGCAGAAAAATGTATATCTCATACAGGTTCCATAGTTCCTCTTACAGACTTAGTAATTCAAGGTAGAGGAATTCCAGGAAGAGCCTGGGCAATAGCCCGTGGTGAGGCTTTGAGATATGATGACGATAGGGTGGAAGGGGAAGAGATAAATATTGCACCTGTTTTATTCCTACTCATAGCCGGTATTATGATCTTTAGATATATTGCCAGAGGTTTAGGAGATAAAGATCTCTACCTAATGGGTGGTCTCCTAATGGGAGTAGCCTATTTCCTCCGATATTTTATCCGATTACTTACTAAAAAATAGATCAATAGAACGCGGGTGTTGATTTTGTCACCACACACAGATAAAGAGCTTTGATTATCACAGATAAAAATAATCAGTGAAAACCAGAGCTTTTATCAGACCTAATCCGTGCACCTAAAATAAAAAAAATTTAAAAGTTATTGAACTTTAATAAGAGTTTAATAATTCAATAGAATCTAAATAAAATATGATTTAAAGGGTTAGCCTAGATAAATAATCAGTGAAAATTAGAGTCCTTATCAGATTTAATCCGTGTACCTATTAAAATATCTAACTATAACAAATAGGAGGAAAACTATGAAATACGAAGAATTAACCTCGGATATAATTAAATGTTTTTATAAAGTGTATAACACCTTGGGGTATGGATTTTTAGAAAAAGTTTATGAAAATTCCCTCTTAATAGAATTAAAAAAATTAGGATATAAGGTCGAATCTCAAAAATCTTTGGATGTTTATTACGATAACCAAGTTGTTGGAAATTATTATGCCGACATTGTTGTAGAAAATAAGATAATATTAGAGTTAAAATCAGCTGAAACACTAAGAAGAGAGCATAAAAATCAACTGATAAATTATTTAAAAACTACAGATATAGAAGTTGGATTATTATTAAATTTTGGTGAAAAAGCACAGTTAAAAAGAGTTATGTTTTCAAACTATAAAAATTAAAATCGGTGAAAATCAAAGATTTAACCAGATTTAATCCGTGTACCTATCAAAAGGAGGTGATCCCCTTGATAGCCCTTACTCACATTACCTTCGCAGTAGCTACCAGCCTTATGCTAGGAGCTGAATCCACCACAACTATAGCTATGGTAGGGATAGGATCTCTCCTTCCTGATATAGATCATCCTAGGAGTACAGTAGGAAAGATCTTCCTCCCTATCTCGATCTACCTCAATAAAAAAGTAGGTCACAGAACCCTAATCCACTCCCTGCTTCTATGGGTACCACTTAATTTAATTGGACTCTACTTTTATAAGCCCTTATTTTTTATAACCATGGGAGCTATATCCCATTTAGTTTTAGATTCCTGGAATGTTTCTGGGATCATGTTGTTCAACCCCTTCTCAGAGAAACTTTTTGTTCTGGCAGGCCGAAACTATAGAATCAGATCTGGATCTCGGCCAGAGTTGATTTTGATAGCTATATTTCTCTTTATGAGTTTGGTCATGGGACATATAAACACATTGGGAGGAGCTAGAATAATTATCCAGACTACCATGGCGTCCTATAACATGGCATATGAAAATTACTTAAAACAAGGACTTAATATATCTTATATTGAAGGTAAATTAAGGTTTCCCAATGGATATATAGAAGAAGGTAAATGGTTGGTTATAGGAAAAAATTCTAGGTATATGGAATTGACCATTCTAAATGAAAAAACAGACAAAATAATAAAGATATACCAGGATGCAGAATTTTTGAAGGCAGTTCTAAAACCTACAACAGATCAGTGGGAGACTATAAAGGTTTCCGCTCCTATGAAATTAAAGAAAGGTACCGTTTATTTCAAATCAGGAAAAAATTGGAAAAAGGCAGCAGCAGGATCTGTCGTCTATGGATATATAATTTATAGAGATTATATTGAGCTAACAGAATTTGAAAAATCCTATGTATATTAAGGGTAATTCATGAATTACCCAAAAGAAAACAGAGTAATTTGTATATATTACCTATGAGAATACAAATTGAGGTGATTACAATGGAATATATAGCAAATTTAAAAATGGATCTAAAAGAAGTAAAAATAATCAGGGCATTATTGGAGTTTGAGATAAAAAAGAATAAACTTACTATTGACTCCCTCAATATCCTTGAATATAATGACCTATTGAAAAAATTATTGAAAAAAATACAAATTGGAGAGATTAATATTTTAGAGGATTCATTGAAAGATATGTAAATAAAAGGAGGTTCTGTATAGAACCTCCTTTTATTTTTATTAAAAATTTAAAATATTTGATCATAAATTACCTTTATCGATTAAGAATTTTCTAAATCAAACCACTCTTTATATATTTTTAAAATACATTTATACCTAGACGTTGTTGGGTCAAGAAATTTTTTCTTTAAATGAGGATTTTCTACAAGATTTTTTATTTCTTCAAAATATGTTTTTTTAAATCTTGAACGATCTATTTTATTATCAAAATACTTGCTACAACCATCTTCATAGGCATTCATATTTGATTCTTGTAAAGAGAATAGTAGATCTATAGCATTTTGATTATCTTTAGATTCTGCTTTTTCTAATTCCCAAATAAAATGAGTAACTTTATCTCTCGATTCTCTAATAGCTTGACTAATTTGAAGTTCTACCTGACCTTTAACCAATAAATTATATTCTTCACTTAATTTATTTGATTTTTCTGATGCATCATTTGATTTTTTGAAAGCAAAAATAGATAAAATAAAACTCAATATGACTATTCCATTCTTTATATAATCCATTATTCTGTCTCATTTTCTAATTCTTCAATAGTAGCTGTAAGTAATTTTAAATAATGTTCATTTGAATTTTCAAGGATTGGTTTTTTATTAAAATTATCTTCAGAATTAAGTCCATCTAAAACATCAGTAAACATCCTTATTTTTTCATAAGAGTTTAAATTTTCCCCTGAGTTATTATAAGACAATCCATTTATTTTATTAATAACTTTATCTACTTCTTTTGATTTTGTATAGGCATTTTTTATATCATTTATGTATCCTTCAGTTAAACTTTTTTTAGTAGCCATAATAAATTTACTCCTTTTTATTTTATTGTTTTAGATATTTAAAAGGTTATTAAAATAATCCTTTATATCGGAATCTAAAATAGGTTCATTAGATCTTTCACCTTCAGAAACTTTAGCTCTTTCCCTTGCATATTTCCAAGGATGTTCCCTATGAGTCATATGTTCTAATTCTTTAGCGCTAAATTTTCCATATCCTTCAGCTATTTTTAATATTAATTTTTCTAAATTTTCATTTTCTAAAGAAACGTCACTTTCAGGAATAGAAATTCCATTATATTTATAGAGAGAATATTCTTGATAGACACTCGGAAGAACTGGACCATGAGCCCAGGCTTCGAGATTTTCTTCTGTAATTTTATAATCAAATATAACTAAACAATAACTATATACATAATTTAATATTTTTTGTAACTTTAAAGGACTAATCATTTCTTTCATTTTTTCATAATTATAATGTTTTAAAATAAATTGAGCCAATTTAATCGAAGAATAACTTTTAGAAGTGTTAAATAAAAAATCTTTTTTATTTAAAGATAAAGAATAACTTGATAAAATACTTACTTTTTTATCAACTTCTTTTAAAAGAATATAAAAATCTTCGTGAGAAAGTTCAGCTTTTAATTTTATACAATTTTTAAGTAATTCTAAAAAATAAATTGGTTTTTCTCCAACTGCTTTAATTAAATTATTTGGAGCCATATCTTGAATAGAACCATTCTCATATCGCGCAATAGTTTTATCTCCGAGACCTAAAACTTTAGCGAAAATAACTTGACTTACACCAAGTTTCAATCTTATTTCTTTAATTTTTTCAGAACTCAAAAGCCCCTTTACTTTCCTATATTCATTATAAAGCGTTACATCATTTTCTTGTTCTAATTTAGGATCATAAATTTCTTCATTTGTTATTTCGTCAATTTTAATTCTTTCTAAAAATGTAATTCTTTCCCCTTTTACTTTACAGGTTCTTTCCTTACCGATAATATTGTACCCCATTTTTTTTCCTCCTTTAAAATTTCAGCTCTACTCGTTTATTTAAATGGGTAGATAATTGTTTTCTCTGGAAAATGATATGACCAACAAATAACGTCTTGTCCTTCTTTTTCTGTAATGCTGAATTTTAAATAAATTTCTTTATTTTTAAATATTTTAATTCCAAATATCCAAAATATAAGATCTCTTTTTTCGTTGTGATCTTGTTCTGGTCCTTGAAAATAATTTTTTATACTTAAGTTCGAAATAGCTTCTTTGATTTCATCCATAAAATCATCATGAGTAATTCCTAAATCTCTTCTTATAGTTCTACTAGTTTCAATATTTTTTTTAGTTTCTAAAAAATGTATACAATCATTTTCTAAAAATTCTTTGATTTGTATCATTACTTCTTCTAATTTATCTTTTATTATTTTATTGAAAGGGTTATTCTGCACAAAAACCTCCATGTAAAAGTATCATATGATACTTAATTATACTTTATTTATTTATTTGTTTCAAGTTTTACTTTTAAAAGTGATTTTTTAATTATTCTATTTGAAAATAATTGATATTTGAAAAAACCTATGGAATACTTAATATGCATTAATATTTATCTTTTTTATTCTTTATCTATTACGTCACTAATCTGTGATGTACAGGAGGTAGGTTAAGATGAAAAAAATAAATTGGCGAAAGATATTGTCAATGACAATGATATTTTTAAATTTATGTAATAAACTATTAAATCTCTTGTTAGTAGTTTCAAATTTAATATCATTATGAAGTTAAAGCACTTTCTGAGTGCTTTTTCTTTTGAATAAGTAAAAGGAAATAGAGAAATGAATAGCTTTGAAAAAGAATAAAAATGGAGGCTTAATAATGAAAAAATATTTATTGACTATAGTTATTATGTTATTTATAACTTCTTTTAGTTTTTGTAAAAATAGAGATTCTAAACATATACAAATACTTATGGCAAAAGATTCTAATCATGACTATGAAAAATTAAATCAAATTATAGATGAATATAATAATAAAAATTCTACAAACAAACATATTTTTGATATTGAAATTATTAATACAGAAGAAGGTAGGTATGCTTTTCATTATGATAATTACATTCTACGTGATGATAGTTTTCACAATTTTATTCTAAATAAAATTAATGCTGAAGAAATAGGTTATTTTTTTAATATTGGAAGGTTATATCACCTTCAAAGCAAAAACTTAAAGAAAAAGAAGAATATATATAATCAAAAATTAAATGGAAGATATATTAAAGTTAACATAAATGGCGAAATCAAAGAAAAATTAAAATTTAAAGATGGAATTGAAAATCCTCAAAAAATGCATATTTATTAATAATATCACAAATAATAATTCATATAATAAAACAATTAAAAATTATTAGAAGTAATAAAACTAAATATAATGGCAATTAAATTGCACAGCACTTACTGGGGCTATTAGGATTGAACAGATTCAAACTATTTTAACTACCGCGGACAGTCTCAAACCCAATAAAAAGAATAAGAGTGCAAACAAAAATTGTAATAGTATCAAATAAATGTACAATAAATTATTTATTGATTTTTCATATTTTATTTTAAAAATTGACTTCTTAAAAAATTAAAGATAATATTAACTTAAGAAATAATAAAAAAATGGAGGGAATATGAAAAATAAATTTAGAATCAAAAAAAACATACATTTAATAAAATTTTTAGTTATAACTATTTTAACAACTTTTTTATTTGGATGTACAAGTTATGTAAATACGAGAGTTACAACATTTACTAAAATACCTAAAAATGCTCAAACAAAAACCTATGCTTTTGTTCCAATTGAAAATCAAGAAAATAATCTTGAATATGAAATGTATAAAGATTACATTAGACAAAAACTATCTATCTAAAATTACAAAGAAGTTCCTAAATATAAAGTGTCAGATGTTTTAGTTATTTTTGATTATTCAATTATAGAAAAAACAGAGTTAAGAACTCATAATGTTTATGGACAAACTGGAACATCATCAACAAGTACATACGGAACTTTAAATACTTACAATAATAATTCAACTTATTCAGAAACAACCTATTCAACTCCTACTTATGGAGTAGTAGGAACTTCAACAAATACAGAGACTGTTTATGTAAGAAACTTACGTTTAAATATATATGAATTTAATAATACTCCTTTATATGAGGGGAAAGTTGTTAGCGAAGGTAGTTCTTCTCAATTAAATATAATAATGAAATATCTTGTTGAAGCTTTGTTTAAAAATTTTCCAGGGGAAAATGGTGAAACTGAATATATTACTATTCCAATGGTAGAGAAATAATAAGGGGGAGGAATTAATAATGGAAAAAATTACAAATTATTCAGATTATATCTATATAGGGTTAGAATTACAAACTATCAAAAAAGGTTGTCCCTTTAAAATTACAAATATTCATAATAAAATAAGAATTAAAAATTCACAGAACAATGAATATATAATCAATCAAAAAAAATTAGAGAATTATATTTTAAATAAAGATTTTAATGATTGCAAGGGTCATAACTCTTATGAACCAAGTTTAGCTAAATATATAGTCGAACAATTAGAAGAAAGAAAAACTATAGATAATTTTTTAGAAAATTACGTTTATTCAGATGGTGATATAGATAATGAAATTTATCAATTATGTAAATTAAAAAATTATATTGAGCAATTAATTAAAATTTCTAAAAGAGACCAAAAAGATAGAGATTTAGATAACTCCAAAATATAAACAATGAAAGTTCCGTAATAACTATTTTGGAACTTTCATGATAGAGATCAATAAAAATAAGGGCTTGTAAGCCCTTATTTTTATATTGTTTATTTTTTTAGTATCTTTTTGATTTCTGTTTGCGAATTTCTTCTATATTTGTCCGCGGTTTTTTAAAAAATTTACCACATTTTTCTAATTTTATTTTTTTTCTCTCAATCTTAGTTCCAACTTATTTTTACTCCCTCAAAAATATATTTGCTTAAATTCACAAAACTAAACAGAAAATTCATTTTAAATCGATAGCCTTCCTAATATAAAAAGAACCCAAATAAGAGCTTTATATAAAGAATTGAGATAGAAGGAAATTAAAATGAAAAAAATAAATCATATGATTTATTAGGATATAAATAAGTTAATTTTTTAAACTGAAAAAGACCCCAAGAAAACAAGGGACAAAATATATTTTTAGCCTTTTCAATTTATTGAAATCAGATAATTAATTATATTAAATTATATTTCATGTCTAATATAATTTTTTTTAATATCTTAATTTCTTCTAAAGAAGTTCCTTTAACGGCTTTATTTAAATAATTTTTAGATATGTTATCGAAAT
This sequence comes from Fusobacteria bacterium ZRK30, assembly GCA_024628785.1. Taxonomy (NCBI): domain Bacteria; kingdom Fusobacteriati; phylum Fusobacteriota; species Fusobacteria bacterium ZRK30. Next base: position 24,957 of record CP102406.1, on the reverse strand, counting down.
CAGGAATATATTTGAGAGCTTCATTTGTTGCTTCTACAGTTATAATTCTTTTATCACTATCAGATGAAACTCTTCTCAATAAGCCACTTTTTTCATACTTATTTACAACATCTGATAAACTTGACTTAGATTTTCTCCATGCCTTTGTTAACTTTTTAAATTCCATTTTATTGTCATAGGCAAAGAGTATCATAAATAGCTCGGCATGTTTACCTTCAATTGGTATATTTCTTTTATTCAGCTCCGCTTTAACAGTTTCATCAAACTGGTATGTTATAAATTTCATAATGCTTAATACACAACTTTCATGAATCATTTTTCTCTCCTTTTGTACAAAGATTCTATTATTTAATTATATTACCCTCAAAATGGTTAAAAGTCAATTATGTTAAACATTTATTTACTTAGTGAAAAAAATAATAAAATAATGTTGACTTTTGTTCAGACTCGGACTATAATTGTTAACGACATACAAATTCGCGATTTTGTGTTTAAAAAAAGGAAAAAATGTATCATAAAGGTATTTTAATGAAGGGGGTAATATTTTATGAATGGAAAATTAATAAGTTCATCAGAAGTCGTAAACCTAATTAAAGATAATAATCATATAATTGTTGGTGGATTTGTAGGTATTGGAATACCTGAAGAAAGTTTAGCTTGCATTGAAAAAAAGTTCTTGGAAAGTGGTTCACCAAGGGATTTAAATCTAGTATATGTTGCTGGACAAGGTGATGGGGTTAATAGAGGTGTAAATCATTTAGGACACGAAGGTCTAATAAAAACCGTTATAGGTGGGCACTATGGACTGGCACCTATGATTGGAAAACTTGCAATTGAAAATAAAATTACAGGACATAATATCCCACAGGGTACTTTAGCCCAACTAATGAGGGATACATCAGCTGGGAAAATTGGTACTTTTACTCATGTAGGACTAAATACATTTGTAGATCCTGATTTAGAAGGTGGAAAGATTAATGGGATTACAACTCATGATGTTGTAGAAAAAATAAGTATAGGTGGTAAAGATCAATTGTTTTATAGTAGAGAAAAAATATTGCCTAAGGTAGATTACGCTATTCTTAAAGGGACATATGCTGATTGTCAAGGAAATATTTCGCTAGAAAAAGAACCTTTAACATTGGATGCTTTGACAATAGCTATGGCTACAAGGAATCTTGGCGGTAAAGTAATTGTACAGGTGGAAAAAATAGTTAAAGGGTTTGATCATACACAAACAGTAAAAATACCCTCTGTATTGGTAGATTATGTGACTGTAGTTGAGAATCCTATTAATCATATGCAGACATTTGCAGAGCAATTTAACGAATCCTATGTAAATTGTTCTATACTACCCAATGGTGGGTGTGCGCCTATTCCATTAGATACACGTAAGGTTATTGCAAGACGTTGCGCACTTTTGTTAAATAAATCACATAAAGTTATGAATCTTGGTATAGGTATGCCGGAAGGCGTATCATCTGTATTGGATGAAGAGGGATATAAAGGAATAACAGGAACTGTAGAAGGAGGGCTTTTTGGCGGAGTATCTGTCAAAGGAGCATCATTTGGTTGTGCTATTGGAGCAGACTGTGTAGTTGATCAGCCTTATATTTTTGATTTTTATGACGGAGGCGGATTAGATGTTACTTATTTAGGACTGGCTCAATGTGGATCTAATGGTGATATCAATGTTTCTAAATTTGGACCTAAGTTAACAGGATGTGGAGGATTTATTAATATTTCTCAAAATGCTAAAATGGTAATTTTCTGTGGGACGTTTACAGCGGGTGGACTTAAGGTAGAACCGACTGGTGATGGTATTAAAATAATACAAGAAGGTAGGTGTATTAAGTTTAAGTCTGAAGTAGAGCAGGTCAGCTTTAGTAGTAAAAATGCATTAGAAAATAATCAGCCTGTATATTACGTTACAGAGAGAGCTGTATTTAAACTTACACCTAAAGGACTTAAGCTTATGGAAATTGCTAGGGGAGTAGATCTCCAAAAAGATATCTTAGATCTAATGGAGTTTAAACCAATAATAGCAGATCCTATAATTTACATGGATGAAAGAATCTTTAGAGACGAAAAAATGGGGTTAGTAATAGAATAATTAACTACAAGGGGGCTAAAGTGTCTAAAAATCTAGAGTATATAAAAAATAATAGAGTAGCAACTATAACTTTTATAAGAGAAAGTGCGTTAAATGCTCTAAATAGAGAAACGTTACAAGAATTAGATATACTAGTTGACAAAATTAATGCCGACAAAGAGATTACAGTTGTTGTTATAACTGGTAGGGGAAGAGCATTCGTTGCTGGTGCCGATATAAAAGAATTCCAAGGGTTGAGTGTAGATGAAGGTAGAGAACTTGGTAAGAGGGGATCGGGATTATTTAGGAAGATAGAGTTATCGGATAAGATTTTTATAGCAGCTATAAATGGGTTTGCCTTAGGTGGAGGGTGTGAACTTGCAATGTCTTGTGACATTAGAATAGCTTCTAATAAGGCTAAATTAGGTCAACCTGAAATAAATCTTGGACTTATACCTGGTTTTGGTGGAACTCAAAGGTTGATCCGATACATCGGATTAGAGAGAGCAAAGGAACTAATCTTAACCGGGAGAACTATAGAGGCTGAAGAAGCTAATAATATAGGTTTGATAAGTAAAGTTGTTAATGCTGATAAACTTATAGAAGTATCTATGAAATTAGCTGATAAAATAGCCTCTAAGAGCAGAGAAACTATAAAATATACAAAGAGAGCTATGAATAGTTACCTAGAAAACTCAGATTGTTATTTATCTAGGGAGTTAGATATATTTGGCATGTGTTTTGATACACCTGGTCAGACAGAGGGTTGTTCAGCATTTATCGAAAAAAGAAAGCCTGTTTTTTATAAGGAGGGATAAGGATGGATTTAGGTTTAATAGGAATCATAATTTCGTTAGGTTTATTAATGTATTTAGCTTATAAAGGAGTACCAGTAATAGTATTGGCTCCTGTATTAGCAATATTTGCTGTATTTATGAATGGTTTGGCTACTGGTAACATGCATATTATGATTAATTATACCAATGTGTTTATGGTTAAAATGGGTGGTTTTATAATAAGTAATTTTCCTTTGTTTTTGTTGGGAGCCATTTTTGGGAGATTGATGACAGATACAGGTTCTGCTGAGGCTATATCTAAATTTATATGCAGAAAGCTCGGTAAAAATAAGGCTGTATTAGCTACTGTGTTGTCTACGGGAATCCTTACATATGGCGGAGTATCTGCCTTTGTAGTAGTATTTTGTATACTTCCTATTGGCTGTAGTATGTTTAAAGAAGCGGGTATACCTAAAAGGTTTTTACCAGGATCCATTGCATTGGGAGCTTTTACTTTTGCTATGACTGCACTTCCAGGAACTCCACAGGTTCAGAATCTAATACCAATGAAATATTTTGGTACTGATTCATATGCTTCACCTATATTAGGTCTTATAGCAGCAGCAATAATGTTTGGCGGTGGTATGTTATGGTTAACAATGAGAACCAATAAGGCCATGGCAACTGGTGAAGGTTATGGGGACCATAAAGAAAACCATAGTGAAACTCAAGGAAATTCTAAATTACCTAATATATTAGTATCAATATTGCCGATAATACTAGTATTATTGTTCAGTTTAATATTATCGAAAGTAATATTCCCTGATGCGAACTTAAAATACTTAGAATTATATGGAACTACACCTTCTAAAGTTATTGGGTCTTGGTCAATAATAATTTCGCTGACTAGTGTTTGTCTTCTTATGGGTGCTTATCATCATAAAAATATAGATAACATTATAGATACTTTTGACCAAGGAGCTAAGGGAGCATTAACTGCTATTATGAATACAGGATCTGAGGTAGGATATGGTGCTGTAGTAGCTTCATTAGCTGCTTTCGCCATAGTAAAAACGGCTATGATGGGATTGTCACCAAACCCGCTTATAAATGGTGCTGTAGCTTCATCTGTATTGGCTGGTGTTACTGGTAGTGCTTCAGGTGGTTTAGGTATCGCACTTGGTGCATTAGGGTCTACTATGTTAGAACAGGCTAATGCAGCTGGGATAAGTCCTCAAGCTTTACATAAAATAGCTACAGTGGCCTGTGGTGGTCTCGATACTTTACCTCATAATGGAGCGGTAATAACACTACTTACAGTATGTGGTTTAACTCATAGAGAGTCTTATTTAGATATTGGCGTTAATACGGTTGCAATACCATTATTTGCTACAGTTGTTATTATAGCTCTTGGTAGTATGGGCTTAGTTTAATATAGATACTATATAAGTATATATTAATATAAAATTATTTTTAAGGAGGAATTATGTCTAAAGGAAAAAGTACTTGTGAAATATTTGTTGGTCAAAAAGCTTCTGTTAGTAAGACTATAACTGAGGGAGATGTTTATAGCTACGCTGGGATCATAGGTGACTTTAACCCTTATCATGTAAATCATGAGGTAGGGAAAAGTACAAAATTTGGAGGTAGAATAGTACATGGTATGCTTGTCGGTAGTTTTATGTCTACTATTATCGGCATGGAGCTTCCTGGACCGGGGTGCCTTTATTTAGAGCAAAATTGTGCATGGAAAGCTCCTACAATGTTTGGAGATACAATCACTATGGAAGCTGAGGTAACTCATATAAAAACTACAAAAGATGGCAGAGGAATAATAACTTTATCAAATAAGTGTACTAATCAAGAAGGTATAGTAGTTATGGAGGGAACATCTAAGGCTATGGCACCATCCAAAGAAACATCAGTATTTTAAGGAGGATAATATGAATTTTTTATATAATGAAAAGCAAGAACTTTTTAAAGATATGATAGAAAGTTTTGCTAAAAATGAGATTGAGCCGATAGCAGAGCATAACGATAAAATAGGGAAGTTCCCAAGAGAATTGATTAATAAAATGGGGAAATCCGGGCTAATGGGTATGATTATACCTAAAGAATTTGGTGGTCAAGGTGCAGATACTGTTGCATATTCAATGGGAATAGCAGAAGTCTCCAGAGCTTGTGCTGCTACTGGAACTATAATGGCTGTACATTCTATGTCTATGACACCTATTCTAAAATTTGGTACAGAGGAACAGAAGAAAAAATACTTGCCTAAGATGGCATCTGGAGAACATATTGGGGCGTTTGCCCTGACTGAACCTTCAGCTGGATCAGATGCAGCAGCAGTATCTACTGTAGCAGTATACGATGAAAAAACTGAAGAATATGTATTAAATGGTACTAAGATGTTTATTACGAATGCTGGTGAGGCAGGTGTATATACTGTAGTAGCAATGACAGATAAATCCAAGGGCGTTAAGGGACTTACTGCCTTTATTATAGAAGCTGGGACAGAAGGGTTTTCAACTGGTAAATTAGAAGAAAAAATGGGGATTAAAGCTTCCGCAACGGCTGAGTTAATCTTTGAAAATTGTAGAATTCCAAAAGCTAATTTATTAGGAAAAGAAGGGCAAGGGTTTAAGATTGCAATGGTAGGCCTTGATGATGGAAGAATAGGAATTGCTTCTCAGTCATGGGGGATAGCCCAGGCAGCGTTAGATGCTGCTGTTGGATATTCTAAAGAAAGAAAACAGTTTGGTAAACCTATTTGCAAGAATCAAGCTATACAGTTTTTATTAGCTGATATGAGATGTAAAGTTGAAATTGCTAAGTTGCTTACGCTACAAGCTTCTTCATTAAAAGATCAGAAGAAACCTTTTAGTATAGAAGGTAGTATAGCTAAATACCAATCTTCTGAAATAGCTGTAGAGGTAGCCAATAATGCCTTACAGATTGCCGGAGGATATGGGTTTATGAAGGAATATATATTTGAGCGTTTAGTAAGAGATGCAAGAATAACTACAATTTACGAGGGAACCTCTCAGATTATGCAAATGGTAATCGGTAGAGATGTACTTAAATAAATAGGGGGATAAGGTATGAAAATTATAGTTTTAGTTAAAGAAGTTCCTGATTCAAATGAAATTAGGATAGATCCAATTAAGGGGACAATGATAAGAGATGGTGTTCCTTCCATTATAAACCCTGATGACAAAGCAGCAATAGAGCAGGCATTAGTGCTTAAAGATAGATTTGGTGGGGAAGTTACAGTTCTTACAATGGGACCACCTCAGGCTAAAAACTCACTTAGAGAAGCCTATGCTATGGGAGTAGATAAATGTATTTTATTATCCGATAGAAAGTTTGCTGGAGCCGATACACTAGCTACCTCAAATGCATTAGCAGCTGCACTGAGAGAATTAGATTATGATTTAATCATTGCAGGAAGGCAGGCAATTGATGGGGATACTGCTCAGGTTGGTCCTCAAACTGCGGAACATTTAGGATTACCATTAGTATCATATGTTACGGAACTAGATTATGATATTGATAGTAATAAAATACTCCTTAAAAGAGTTATAGAAGACGGTTACTACAAAATGAGGTCTTCTTTACCTTGTGTAATTACAATGCTTAAAGATGCTAATAAGCCTAGATATATGACTGTTAATGGTATATGGGAGTGCTTTGATAAAGATATAGAGGTTTGGACTGTTGATAACATTACGGTGGATGAAGAAAAATTAGGTCTGAAGGGTTCTCCAACAAGAGTTGTTAAATCATTTTCTAAAGGAGCCAAAGGAGCAGGAACTATACATAAAGATTTGGACCCCAAGGTGGCAAGTCGTGTTATCATCGAAAAACTTAGAGAGAAATTTATCGTTTAGGAGGGTACCCCATGAATTTAAATAGTTATAAAGGATTATTGGTTTACGTAGAACAAAGAAATGAAGAACTACTTAATGTAGGGTTAGAATTATTGGGAATAGGAAGAGACTTGGCTGATCAAATAGGTACAGAGGTTACAGCTGTATTATTAGGACCAAATAATAAAGAGTTTCATAAAGAACTTATAGGATATGGGGCTGATAAAGTAATTATAGCTCCTGATGAAAAACTTATCAAATTCAATACAGAGTATTATGCTCATGCATTAACTTCAATAATAAAAGATGTTAAGCCAGAAATTGTATTGGTTGGAGCTACTACAATAGGAAGAGATTTTATACCTAAAGTTTCCGCTAGATTAGGAACAGGGCTGACTGCTGACTGTACTAAGCTAGAAATAAGTGATGAGAAAGAGTTGCATTCTACAAGACCAGCCTTTGGTGGTAATCTTATGGCAACTATAGTTTGTAAGGAAACAAGACCTCAGATGTCATCTGTAAGACCAGGCGTTATGGTTAAAAAAGATTTTGATCCTAATAGAAAAGGAATTACTGAAATATATGATGTAAACTTTAATGGTATAACATCTGAAGTAGAGTTATTGGAAGAAGTTATTGTAAAATCTGATAAGATAGATATTACTGAAGCTAATATATTGGTCAGTGCAGGTAGAGGAGCTACTAAACATATGGAATATGTAATTAACTTTGCTGATGTTATCAGTGGAGAAGTTTCTGGTTCAAGAGGAGCTGTTGATCAAGGCAAAGTAGAACAAGCTTGCCAGGTAGGTCAAACAGGAAAGACTGTAAGACCTGATTTATATATAGCTTGTGGTATTTCAGGAGCTATTCAGCATATAGCAGGAATGGAAGATTCAGACTTTATTATATCTATTAACAAAGATCCTGATGCCCCTATACATCAAGTTGCATCATTAGGAATAGTTGGTAATGTAGAAAAAATTCTGCCTGAGCTTATAAAACAATTAAGAGTATAAGTTTCAAGTTAATTATGTTAATGAAAACAAAAAGAGAATTTCCATGGAAGTTCTCTTTTTTACTTTCAAAAATCATATCTCCTTACAATTAAACAGACTCTTAAGTTCTTTTTTCATTCCATGCGATTAAATCCAATTAAAACCTTGCCTAAAAGTTAAAGGTTCTGAGGACAGTGGTTTCACCACTTCTACTTTTATCCCTTACTTTTAGGTGGCTTATTTGGAAATTGTCGTTCACTCCGTTAAAACTACCTTCCCTTTGCGATTTTCCAAATTTTAAAGAAAAATTTTCAGAAGAAGCATTGAGATTAATAGCTTCTAGCCAGAGCACCGTTCCAAAAATGTGTCCCTTTGATAGTTAGGTTATCTTCATTTTTTCCACACTTCTGAAAAGTTTTTCTTTTATCTTTAGGGTGATTCGTGATTCACACTATATTTTTGGAGGTGTTAAAAATGACTATTAATTTATATCTAGCTTCATTTGATACTTGTCATGAGTGGTCTGGCAGATGGTTTGAGATTAGTTCTTTAGAGGATTTAAGGAATGCTGTATCGGTGTGTAACAGTTTTGGGGTAGAGGAGATAGAGGTCTGTGATTTTGAGGGAGATTTTAGATTTGAAGATATCGGCGGGAATTTTATGCTTAATTTTCTCTTCTATCACTTTGATACCTTAGAAGAGATCTATGAGACCATAGAGATTAGAGTTATTAGAGATTACTTCTTACAAACCTACCAGATTGATGAGGTTCTGTCAGCTTATAGCAGCTCTTCTATAGATATTATAGACCGGGGGGAGTCTATCTTATTTGATGCGGAGTTAGTAGGTTATTATTTTGCAGATATCATTGATTTTCATAGGATACCTGGTATTTTTAGGGATTACTTTGATTATGAGGCCTATGGGAGAGATATTATCATTGGTGGTACCTATGAGATTTTAGAGAGTGATAGCTGTATCTACCTTATTTCATAGGAGACAGCCCCTAGAGGGCTGTCTTTTTCAATAAAATCAAAAGAGAAATACAATTTAAAAATATTTTTTTGTAACGGCAGATTCTATTCAAACCCAATAATATTTTATAGGCTGATAGGGTAAAGGTTATAAAAAAGACAGATAATTTTCACATAAAATCAGGAATAAAAATATATTTTGGAAATATATCATTTTTTGTAACGGCAGATTCGTGTAGAATTTTTAAAGTTTTTATATAATCTATTCAGAGCTAAAAAAGCTCAATAAAATTAACTTAGGAGGAAGAAAATGACAAAGATGACAAAAAAAGCAGCAGCAAGAATTCAAAGTAGTGGGTGTAAGAAAAATGGTGGGACGGTTGCCAAAGGAAGTTTTGCAGCTAAAGCACAAAGCGCTGCTGACAAGAATGGTAAAAAATAATTAGTGAGAGGGGTTAATACCCCTCCCCAAAACTTAACAGAGGAGGTATAGATTATGATGGATACAGATAATATGTCACAGGAAGAACTTGATATTTGGTCAAACATCAACAATGATAATAACGAAGCAGATATGGACGACTGGGCAGATGCACACAACGATAATAATGAAAATTACATAGGGTAGAATTAATATTTCTTATATAGTAGTATAAGATATTCATAATTTGGGAAGAGATATAATATCTCTTCTCAAAAAAGGGGGGAAAATGGAAATAACAGAGGAAATTTTAACGATTAAAGAAGTTTTTGAAATAATAAGAAATGGTTTTGGACTAGGAGAATTGGCAGAACTTCACATGGAAAATAAAAATGAAAAAGAACCAGGCTTAATTTCTGGAAATATAAGAAAAAATAATAATAGCCTAGCAACAACTGAAAAATTAGAAAATCTTGTCGAAAATTTAATTGATAATTATATAGATCCATTGATAGAGCTTATTTCAAATGAAGATATTATAGAGGAATATAGAAATCAATTGACTAAATTTTTTAAAAATTTTGATGAAAATATAATATTTTTAAATTCTTTTTGCCCAATAAAAGATCTTCAAAAGGATGTTTTATTATATTTAATTTCTTCAGAAGGTTTAAAAATATATTATGAAATTAAAATAAATGATAAGTATGATCCTAAACCTAAAAAAGGGAGTGATTATACCCAATATAATGAAATTCCTAAGTCATTAAAAACTCTTATTGAAGAAAAGAATAATAAAATGTCAAAATTATTTGATAGAAAAGCAAGTAATTATTTAAAAGACAATGGAGCTTCAATGGGGTCCAGAACTATTGTGGATACCAAAAATACAACATTAGAAAATACAATGGAAGGAATAGAAGAATTTTTTGTAGAATGTTTTTTTAAAAGAGTTCAATGGGGTGCGTATAATAAATTAGGAAAGATAAAAGGATTAAGAGAAGTGATGGACGCATTCCCTAATATTATTAAACGTCTTTTAAATTTCGATAAAGAAATGTCTGAAGAAGAATTTATGAAAAAATGGATTCAAGTAGTGGTAGAGGAAACTGCAAAAGCAGCTGGAATTAGTAATGAAAATAACATTAAAGAAGTTCAAACAGAGTTAAATAAAGGCGTAAAATTATATAAAAAAAATATTGAAGATATTAATAATAACCCAGAAAATATAATGGAGTTTATAAAACCAATGAAATCATTTTTTAATCCTCTTGAATTAAAAGACAAAATTTCTTTAAAAAAACTAAAAAAGGATTGTTTTCATGGGTATTTAATGGATATACATAAAGAATACAATGAATTAAAAAGAGATTACTCTATAGAATCACATAAAAATATTTATAAAAATAAAATTAAAGAACATAAAAATAGTGGGAATAGATACTATAAAAGTTATTTTAATTATTTTATAAATGATTCGATCTGTTTAATAGAAAAAAATATTGAAAATTTTAAGGGTCCAGATAAACAAAAACTTGAAAATTTTAAGCAAAAATTTAAAAACGTTAGCCTTTATAGAGATTCAAATAACAATTGGAATGAGAAAGAAATAGATTATTTAGATATTTATTTGGAAACACTCCTAATTGATAAGCAAAATAAAGATGAAATCTTGGGTGATTTTAGTTTGGAATTTATTGAGATTATGAAGTTTTTTAAAGAATTTTCGACAGAAGAAGCTTTTGAAAGTTTAAAAAAAGATTTTGAACAATGGGAAAAAAATATTGAGCAATTAGTTATTAGCTAAAGACTAATTCTTTTCTACACTTAAAACTATGTACTTTTAAAAATCAGATAGATACAAGTATTCTTTTCTCATTCCTGGCGATTCTTCGAGTGTTCGGCTGGAGACCAGCTCCTGCACGACCAGATATCCGCTTTCCTCTGACCTCCTTATTGGAGACGGACTCGGAGGATCTCCAGCCGGGGGGAGCTTACTTCATCCCCCCTCGCCGTTCCCCTCACACTCCCCTTGGCTACCCCCTCTAAGCGGTAGCGTTCGTGAGGGGATACTCATATGGGGGATTCAGCTCGTTCGCCCTCGCTCGGTGTAGATAGTAGGGATAGCCCTGTGACTATTATATTTTATAGCTTATTCCACTTTTTTATAGAACACTAGGTAGGAATAAGCTACCTGCGTCACTAGGGCCAAAAGTACAGGCACCTCGTAAGCTCCCCATAGCGATTCATTGTAAGACTTCAAACCCTTCCCCACCCCTCCTGGATGGAATCTCCTGTTTATCCCCACCTTTCGGGTATTTATTCCTGGCCTTTTTATCCTGCCTTATCGGATATTTCCCCTTCATGTGTAGAGTGCGATCCATATCGGGCAGCACTTTGCTGAGTCAATAAGTGCAGGATTGGTGGAGCCTCGACCATCTCTGCCACCCATAGACCCTCTGGATAGAAGAACACGGAGTTCATTCCCTGAAGGAGCGACCCTCGGAGTATGGCAGGGATAAACAATCTCGGATATCCTCTTTTATGGTCTAATATTATAGTTTTAGACTTAAAAACTTAAAAACAATCAAAAAAGAGCAGATGAATGAAGATAGCATCTACTCTTTTTCTTCTCAAAGTTCTTAATTTATGATAATAAATTTCTAGATACTTTGGTGATGCCCTTTACGGGTACATTTTTAAAATTCAAAACCGATGTTTAAGCAAAAAGGTCGCTCCGCCTTTCCAACTTAATATTCCACCCTGTTTCTTCCATTATCTTTAGCTGTATAGAGTTTATTGTCTACTCGTTTTATAAAACCATCCAAATCTTCTTCAAAATTAAAGGATACCACTCCAAAACTACATGAAACCTTTTCTATATTTTTTATCTGGAAGTTATAGATCAATTTTCTTATTCTCTCTGCGACTAATACTGCAAACTCCAAAGAAGTATTAGGAAGCAGTACCATAAATTCTTCTCCGCCCCATCGGCAGAAAACATCTGTTTCCCGGACTGATTTTTTTACCAGTTTAGATATTTCAACCAAGACCAGATCCCCTATATCATGGCCATATCTGTCGTTGATATTTTTAAAAAAATCAATATCAAACATAATTATTGAAAGGTCTGTTCTATATCTTTTGGATCTTAGAACCTCCACCTTAATAACTTCATTAAATTTTAGACGGTTATATGCCTTCGTCAGATGGTCTGTTTCTGAAAGGCGGGTTACATGTTCTAGGTTCTCCTCAAGTTTCTTACTTAATTTAACATAATCATTTATCAGAGTTTTAAAAAGCTCTCGTTGAATTTTATTATGAGCTATCTGGCTTCTGTGCTCAATCAATAGTTTTACTCCGGATGATCATTACAGACATCCAAATCTTTTACAACAGCTTTAAATATGTCGCTTTTTTTTATTTTTTTCATATCTGATCATCCTCGAGAAATTGGTCTATACCAATTTTCTTTTCTTTTTTTAGAATGTCCATTATAAAATTGATATCCTTACTTCCCCTGATGAGACTCCCATGCTGGGAAGCTATTGTTTTTATAGGTAATTTTTTTATTTTATCCAGTGCAAAATCTAAAGATTTTTTAGAAGTCATGATTTTTTGATGGAAAAACAAGATCTTTGAGATAGGACACTCTTTTTTTCCTAATTTACAGTTAAATGGACCAGATAAACTATAGTCAGAACAGGTATGACAAGTGCTGTCTAAATTAGAAAATAGATCCCATTCTTTAGCGGTACTTCCAAAAAGATCACTGCTGAAAAGTGTTCCTGTCTCCTCATCAAAGGTAACAAAACTTGCACTTGAATGACAGTAAGGAGTCATTATAAATTTCAGTTTTCTTCCAGTTGCAAATTGAAATTCAAATTGATTTTTTTCTATACATTCGCTTTTAAGGTTTGTACCATAATATTTAATAAAAACATTGTTATCTTCATGGGAAAGAATACTTAAATCATCGTTATCAATCAATTCTTCAAAGTCCGGGATACTCCCACATAGGTCAGGATCATAATGATGGTATATTAATTTCTGTATATTATTAGGATTTACACCTGTCTGTAATATTTTTAACATCACAGTACTAAAATCATTCCTGCTTCCACCATCAATTAAGACAGCTTCATCTCCTTCAATTATTAAAAATGGATTACAGTGAAGAAAATATTCATCGTCGTAAAATCCAACCCAGTAAATTCCTTTAGCTATCTCTATAGGCTCCTTGTATTTTGATATTTTATTATTCATAATTATTTACCCCTTTATTTTGTGATTTAGAAAATTATTTAGAATTTATTTTCATACTTTTATATTATTTATACACAAGTTCCCGCTGATTTCTTTTATTATTCAAATTTTTTCTGTATTTTCAAAGGAATATGTTTTTTATCCAGTATAAAATAATAACTTTTAGACGTTACACCTCTAAAAAAGGCCATTTTAACTACTCTTCCCTAAATGGCTTTTTTTTATTACGTTTTTTTCTAAAACCTCTATTTAAGACGAAAAAGTCGCTCCGCCTTTTTGGTTTTTGTCTTCATTTACTTCTTACTTTAAAATGACCCTCTCATTTCCCTTCTAAGCTCTTCCAAAACTTTTCCTCTTGTATTTACACCTTGAAACCCCTAATTTTTATTGACTTCCAATTTCATAATGACCCAAAAAACCAGTAATGATTTTTTATCCTATTTAATTATTTTATTTCGAAGTTTATAGTCGTTCAACATCAGCCCTCTGTTTCTACAATTACAATTGTGACTTACTCACTAAGACATTTATAAACCTTCTTGAATTTTTCCGTTAGCTTTTTTTTCAAGAAAAAAGGTATCCCGTATCAAGGGCGGAATCCTTGGACCTTTTTTTTAATCCAGTTAAGGAGGAGCCCTTAGGAATCCTTCTCCAACAACTCCGCCACATTCTTCGGCATCTCAAATTGAGCATAGATAGTTGTTGTAGATATGTCACTGTGCCCCAATAATTTCTGGATCTGGTTTAGAGCTAATCCTCTTTTTAAGAGAATAGTAGCATAGGTATGCCGGAGTGAATGCAGATGGGTATACCCCATCCTCCTCAAACTTCTGTCTATTATTCCCTTGGTTTTCTTATACCCCCCTGTCCCGGTTCCCTTAAATTCCTTCAAAGCTGATATCAGCCAGTCATTTGCAGGGATCAATCTTTCCTTGTTTCTTTTTCCTAATACCTTGATCTGCCCTTCTCCTACCTCCACAGTCTGGATTTCGCTGATTCTCAATCCGCACATGAGCATTAATCCAAGCCAAATTCCCTCTCTCTTACCGTGGCTTATGAGTTCCTTAGCATGATTTTTTATCTCAATAAATTCATTCTCTCCCTTGGCCAATGGCACCCTTGTTTTATGTCCCACTATAATCAGTTTTTCCAACTCCAGGTGTAATCTTGAGTAACCATTTCTCAAATACCATCTCCCAAGCTGTCGAAGTGCTGAGATCCTTTTCCTCTTAGTATTTAGATCTATAGATATTATAGCTGCTTCCAGATCATCTATGGTCAGATAATAGATAGTTTTATTGTGAGATCTGGCCACCTTATCCCAAAACTTCATTACATACCCATAGGTTTTAACAGTATTTGGGCTATGATCTGAAGCTTTTAGATAGATATAAAATTTATCTATCTTTGGAGGTCTTCCCTTTTTGGCAGGAAATTTACCTTCAGAACCGAAAGAGTTAAGATCTCCTCCTGGAGTATATTCCCCTGAATTTTCCATAACCTTTAGATTTTCACTTATTACCTCTTCCTTATTACTTTTTATTTCTACTGCTGCTTGTTTTTCCCTCTCCTCATAAAACAGTTTCCTGGCTTCTTTGTCCATTACCTGGCCCTTATAATAGAACTCTCCATTGATGATTTTCATCTCATCCTTATCCCCTTGATCTTGGAACTTTTTGAGCAGTTCGAATACAAATTCTAAGCCCACTTGACTCACCCCCATATTTTCCCATATATTCACTATTTATATATACTAAATAAATATATTAATTTCCTTTACTTCCCTAGAAAAATGAATTTTCTTCTGTCCGCTGGAGTGAGTACAAAGAGATATAATAAAACTATGTCCATAAATTAAGACAAAACAAAAAAGACCCAGTAAAGATAAGCCTTATAGCTCACTTCCTGGATCTTTTATCTCTTTTTTAGGTTTCTCTAATTTTACATTTAAAAAATTATTTTTAACTACAAGAATTTTTTAATACTCGTAACCTCGCGAAACCATCAAAAAGAAGAGTTATTATTTAGAATTAATATTCTGCTTACACTCTCTTTAATCTCAATAAATTCAAAGAAAATAAGCCATTTTTAATTAATTTAATACCACCTATAAGGTTTAGTCTTCATTATAAAAATAAAAAACTAGAATCTATCTAATTTAGTTAAAGTTTATTACTATTTGAATACGTCTTACGTTAATTATCTATGTCAAAAATGTAACCCCTCCGTTACACTTTGCTATATTTAAATACATCTTATGTTGATCATCTATAGTGAAATCTCTCTCTTCCTCTGTAAACTCGCTTAATTTAAATACATCTTATGTTGATCATCTATGTTGAACCTTTACCAACCTTTGTCGAAAATTTAATATTTAAATACATCTTATGTTGATCATTTATTCTAAGGAGTCGCTCGGAGCGATACATATGGCTCATTTAAATACATCTTATGTTGATCATCTATGGAATACAGAAAAAAATTCAATGATGTAGATTATACATTTAAATACATCTTATGTTGATCATCTATAGGCGTTTTTACATTCTGGTAGACCATACTTTGATATATTTAAATACATCTTATGTTGATCATCTATAAGGTGATGTGGGAACTTTTAGACGCGAGTGTTAATTTAAATACATCTTATGTTGATCATCTATTGATACAGAAAGTTTTAGAAAAGTTGGGGAAGAGTATTTAAATACATCTTATGTTGATCATCTATTTGGTTTCCTCCCTATTCTCCTAGCGATATCCGATATTTAAATACATCTTATGTTGATCATCTATAGTCTGAAAACGGATTTAAAAGGGATAATTGAAGGATTTAAATACATCTTATGTTGATCATCTATATATTCTCTATAATTTTGAGGATCGGGATTAACATATTTAAATACATCTTATGTTGATCATCTATTTATATGGCGGTGGTTTTTATAAACATCTTTGCCGAATTTAAATACATCTTATGTTGATCATCTATATACGATGGCCGTTATTGATCTATGGGGACATAGAAATTTAAATACATCTTATGTTGATCATCTATTTTTAAATAACCAAAAGCAGTTAGCGGATCTTTAGTATTTAAATACATCTTATGTTGATCATCTATATAAAGTGAAAACTATTAAAGGAAAGGTGTGGAAGATTTAAATACATCTTATGTTGATCATCTATGATTTTATTTTATAGTTGGTGGATATGGAAGTTCGAATTTAAATACATCTTATGTTGATCATCTATGGTTTTGAATAAAAACGTAGTAAAAGAGTTGGGAGTATTTAAATACATCTTATGTTGATCATCTATGAGCAACTGAGATAGCCGGAGTATTGCAAGGGTTGTTATTTAAATACATCTTATGTTGATCATCTATATGCACTGGGACAATTTCATTCCAACCTGAAAAAGAATTTAAATACATCTTATGTTGATCATCTATAATGAGACAAAAAAATGTAAAAGAATTAATGGAAAATTTAAATACATCTTATGTTGATCATCTATTTATTTAAAAATAAAGTAAAATAAATTTGTAATTCAATTTAAATACATCTTATGTTGATCATCTATATTTATAACACTCTTCAGAGTGCTGTTGTAAAAGTTATTTAAATACATCTTATGTTGATCATCTATCAGAACTATAGAACAAGTTGGCTCGTCAGAAGTAAATTTAAATACATCTTATGTTGATCATCTATTTCCACTATCTCAATGTCACCATTTTGGAATCTCATTTAAATACATCTTATGTTGATCATCTATGTTAGCGTCCCATTTAGCCTCATCTAAATCAGAGATATTTAAATACATCTTATGTTGATCATCTATATAGAAAAATTTGTAAAAGGGTCAACCTTCAGTGAATTTAAATACATCTTATGTTGATCATCTATACATCTAAATTAAACGTGTTGTTATTCCTAGTGGAATTTAAATACATCTTATGTTGATCATCTATTTGGCAAAAAATTTAAGTTTTTTTAAAAATTCTTTTATTTAAATACATCTTATGTTGATCATCTATAGGAGCAATTAGACAAGATAGAGGCGAGAGATAATTGATTTAAATACATCTTATGTTGATCATCTATCTATTTCTAAAAGTCCTAAGCAATTATCACAATTCATATTTAAATACATCTTATGTTGATCATCTATGTTGTAAACACCTTGTTCCCGTCTTTCTCGTAACTACATTTAAATACATCTTATGTTGATCATCTATAGAAGTCATTACAACAAAGAATAAAGTTATTATTGTATTTAAATACATCTTATGTTGATCATCTATTTATAACCGTTGTCCCACCATCATCTTTTTCTGGCATTTAAATACATCTTATGTTGATCATCTATTTTAAACTAGCGAAAAATGTCATTCCTGTAATAAAATTTAAATACATCTTATGTTGATCATCTATAAGTTTGTAAAACCTCTTGGATTCTGCACTGTAACATTTAAATACATCTTATGTTGATCATCTATCTACTCCAACCGCGTGAATTTGGTCGATTTCTAATTCATTTAAATACATCTTATGTTGATCATCTATTCAATTTTGCATCCGATATATGTTGGTTTTCTTTCTATTTAAATACATCTTATGTTGATCATCTATCTAAGTTCAAACCCCTCGTAGTCTTCCCACACTCTCATTTAAATACATCTTATGTTGATCATCTATGCGAGACGGTTACTGAAACCGCACTGATTTAACTACATTTAAATACATCTTATGTTGATCATCTATTAAGTCGGTAGATATGTATGATATCGCAGGATCGAGATTTAAATACATCTTATGTTGATCATCTATAGCGACACAATAGTAGCAGCGGACCAATCTAAGGGATTTAAATACATCTTATGTTGATCATCTATGAGCGATTGGATAAGATAAAGGCGAATGATAATTGATTTAAATACATCTTATGTTGATCATCTATAGTGCTGAGCCACGCACCGTTTTCTCCAACTATAGAATTTAAATACATCTTATGTTGATCATCTATGGGGCAACCAACCAGTTACAAGCGACAACAGAAAGCTATTTAAATACATCTTATGTTGATCATCTATTCGGTAGGGAGTATATATAATATTTCTATAAATGTATTTAAATACATCTTATGTTGATCATCTATCGCGTTCGTTGATGGACACAGAGTTTTCCATTTGTAATTTAAATACATCTTATGTTGATCATCTATATGAACTTTCACCGTATAGTTTTTTATATTCCGTTATTTAAATACATCTTATGTTGATCATCTATCGCTACAGTTCCGATTGATGTTACTTTAACAGATTTATTTAAATACATCTTATGTTGATCATCTATCCTCTCTTAACCATCAACTCAAGATTATTCTCTAAGTATTTAAATACATCTTATGTTGATCATCTATTTCTCCAAGCCTCTGCGTTAACATTTACCAATATTTCATTTAAATACATCTTATGTTGATCATCTATCACTCCCATGTTCTCCTCCTATTATTCCCCAATTCATTTAAATACATCTTATGTTGATCATCTATGAAAATAAAAAAGGAGGTAATAAGATGAAATCAATATTTAAATACATCTTATGTTGATCATCTATTTCAAGGTCAATCTCAAGGTGGGAATTGGTATGCAGAATTTAAATACATCTTATGTTGATCATCTATTGATAACTTTGGCGGTACTCAAAGTGGGGTAGCGAATTTAAATACATCTTATGTTGATCATCTATAATCTTCGCACCATCATGATACCAAGACCCTAACGTATTTAAATACATCTTATGTTGATCATCTATGAAGTGACAGGGGTGGTGTGTGAGAGGAGGGTAAAAATTTAAATACATCTTATGTTGATCATCTATATAACCACCAAGTATTAGCGATAGGGTTGGCGGTAAATTTAAATACATCTTATGTTGATCATCTATTTACATCTAAATTAAACGTGTTGTTATTCCTAGTGGAATTTAAATACATCTTATGTTGATCATCTATGTAAAAAATATAACAACAGAACCAATGAAAGAAGTATTTAAATACATCTTATGTTGATCATCTATCTCCGATCTCTTTCAAAGTCCATATAAGCGCCCCATGATTTAAATACATCTTATGTTGATCATCTATATTCATAACCACACCTAAGATCTTGATATTCTTGTATTTAAATACATCTTATGTTGATCATCTATGAGGGAAAATGGAAAGGTTGGGTAAGTAAATTTTGATTTAAATACATCTTATGTTGATCATCTATCAGTACAGTAGAAACAATTATTGAGAACACAAAAACATTTAAATACATCTTATGTTGATCATCTATTGGTATACTGGATCTGTAGCAAAAAACGGGAATAACATTTAAATACATCTTATGTTGATCATCTATGGCTTAAAAACAAAGGTTTTCACCTATTAATTCCGTCTCTAACCCTATTTTTAAAAAGTTTTATTGTTTTTTTTCCAACCTCTTAAAAATAATTTTAACATTTATCCAGGAGTTAATCCACCCTTTATTTATATGGATATTACTAAGAGTTAAAGAAATCCTGCTTGGAAAATTTATATGAAATAAAGAGTTTTTTCATCTACTTTGTAAATCGATTCATTTTCTTTGATCTCTACTTCAAAATTAGTAGCCAGCACCTTTTCATAGATATATTGATTGGCTTTTCCCTCTATCCCAACAGGTAGAACCTCCTCTACCTTCCAATATTTTTTCTTGGAACTTGACTTCATATTCCCCAGGATGCTTTTTGGAAAATAACTCTCAATCTGTTTTATCTCTTTTAATTCACCTATATTAAAACACTTTACACTACTTATATCTGCAAAATGATCATTCTTTCCAAGATAAGGTATAAACTCAAAATCAAATTCTTCCAGTCTTCTCTTCAGTTCCTTGTTTATCTCATCCCCATCTATTATCACATATATATCCCATTCAGGGGCTTCCAGCCACTGCTCCTTTACAATCAAATTTCCACCCTGCTCTTTACTTGCATATCCCACAGAGTTATTGAATACTTGAACCTTCTTAGGAATATAGCCCTTTTCATTTTTAGGAACAATTGATATTTTTAAATCTTTTAGTTTTTCATAAAATTCAGGAAATTTAGATTTAGTTTCATTTTGTTGATTGTATCCACCCATTCCCATCATAGCCCCTAATATTCCTAGTACAGCCATCTTATGGATAGATCCATAGGTAAAGTATAGATGGGTATTTACATCTGGTTTCTTAAAAAAAGCTGTTCTTCCCCTTAAGTTAAATTTTAATACTTCCATAGAATTATTCTCCTATTCTTTCTTTGGTAAAGATATTAAAATATTTTACACCCTTTGGAATATTTCCTTTTATATCCAGGAGAGCATCGTTATAATAGATCTCTATGGATTTTACCTTAGATTCTATCTTTTCTAACAACTCTAAGTTTAAAGAGATCTCCCTTTTATCCCCTTCTAACTCGTCTACACTAACAAAGCTTGTTAAATCAGGCAGATAAACTCCCGCTTCTACCTCTACAAACAGAGTAAATTCATTGTCACATCCTATCTTAGAATTAGTGTTAAATGCAGTGGCGCTGATAAGAGAGGCTTCTTTAAATCTATTGTAATCAGCTTCTGTATACCCTTCAGTAACTCCCATATCTGCATAGTCTTTATATGTTCTTGGATTTACAACAAAATGATAAAAATAATGAGCTTCATTGGCTGTTATCTTTGTCCCCAGAGATGACTGGTCAGTATTCTTATCATCTTTGACTCTTCCAAAGGGGGATAGGATATGCTGCTCCTCCACCGACATATTTTCATACTTATTAAATCCTTGAGATATCTGGACCGCTCCAGTTATACCAAAATTGTTTCCCTCTTCAGCAAATGTTGCCCCAAATTGCTTTACATCTACACTGTTAAATAGATTCTTCAACACCTCTTTTTTAGGAGTTCCTGCGTCCTTTCCCTTCTTTTGTTTCAGTTCTGTTTCATGAATCTGCTCATATCTTTCCTTGAGAGTTCTCGGCCTGTAGTCCTCCCCTGCCAATATCATAGATTTTGTATAGAGAACCTTCTCGCCATTATTTTCCCACATCTTTTTCATTGGATACTTCAGTGCCTTGTCACTTCCAAAAAAATCTCCATCTCCTGTTGATTTAGGAAACCCACTAAAATCTGCATTCCAGTTTGCATGTTTTGCCCTTATCCCAATAATACCATATACTCTTTTATTCACAATTATGCCTCCTTCTTTTCATACATTAGATTATTTGCTAAATACCCACCTAATAAAAACTCCGTATCTACCTTATCAGTATCAAACCCCAATACCATTCTATACAAATTATTAAATTTTAAAGAATTCATTCCTATTTCATGGTTGTATTTTCTGAACAAATTCTCCAGTTCAAACCTTACTTTTTTCACCCTTTTGGCATTTACTATAGGTGAAAAAAGACTATGATTTTTTTTATTCCCCTTATTTTGTGATAAAAGATAATAAGATAACTGCCCCACTGCATAGGAAAACTCCTCTATATTTTCTATTACAAGATCTTCCTTGGATTCACACTTAACTTTTAGCCCTTCTTTTATCTCTGTAAACCTGTCCTTCATATTATTTTCACTCCCCCTTATATGATCTATCGTTCCTAACCTCATATTAAACATCTCTTTAGCTCGAAAATCATTTCCTTTATCCAGAGTATGTTTTACTATATCCAGTGTTATCTTCCCAAATGATTTTTTTAATCTGACCTTACTATCCTTATATAACCAGTCATAGAGAGGAATACTCAGCCTCTTCAAAAGATCTTCTAACTTCTTATCCCCCTTTACCTCATATTCATCCACATTTATCAGACAGCTCCACATCCCCTTAAAAAAATAAAGTTGATTAAAAACTCCTATCAAATCTTTAAAATTACTCCCTCCATAGATACTCTTCATGGGGCTTTCTTTTATCTTACTATAATCAATATCCAAAATATTATTTATCCTTACTTTTTCCTTTTCCCCTATATTGACACTGTCAAAATCATGGATTTCAAGTTCCTTCCCTTTTTTTTTAATAAAACTTCCCCTGAATTTCTTAGGCAGTTCATCGTAAGAATTACTATCTATCTTTTCGCTGTTGAGATAGATATAGTTTTTCTTGTTAGATACCTGGGTCATCAGATAGTCAAACAATAATTTTTGATCCATCACTTCCTTTGTAGATATCAGATAAGGTACCCTGTTTTTTCTGGTTTTATTTTCAAGATAAGGTTTTTTATCGTTCATTCCCATATTATTGTTGGGGAGCCCTCTGTTCTCATCATTAATTTGTATATTATACTTGTTATTATTATATATATTAGGAAGTACATACTTCTCACTTTCCCTTTGGTATTCATCTATTTCTGCATTAAAAAAAACTTTTAGGTAATCTTTACCCTCTAATTCCAGTTTAAATATATTTTCTTTTATCCATTTTTTCATTATCTCTATTCTTTCTAAGGAAATCTCATCATATTTTTCCGTTAACTCCTTTAGTATCTTTCTTTTTTCCTTATCAGAACTTCCGGAATATTTCTTAGACAGATCTTTTATAAATTCATAGTATTCATCTATCCTGGGTTCATTTAGTTTTCCATTTGTTACACTCTCTTTTTTTACAAAAAACGAAAAACAGTTGTTACTTTGAATGACTTTTTTACTGTCTATAGGCTTATTCATATCTACTAAAACACTTCTATAGTCATATTTTGCAAATATATCATAAAGTTCACTGTCATCAGCACTGTCTCTGTTTTGATTCTTTTTTACCTCCAGTCTCCTCGTACTTCCGTCTTTTTCATCTACCAGAATATATGTACCTGGAGCCAGGATATAATCATTCATTATGATATCTCTACCTGCATTTTTCTCCCTTTCATAACAGAGAATAAAATCATCTATCAATCCCTTTAGCAAATTCTCCACCCCCTAAATATATTTATACCCTACAAAACCGCACATTCTGGGGTTCATCTCCAGAAGACCTGCTCCTATTGCAAAATAAGCCAGTTCCTGAGCTCTATCACTGCTTCCCATATATAAGGTTATCTTATCCCCCAATATTTTTATATTTTTATATTTCAAAGGAATTGGATATTCATTATTTAACTCTATCCTCTCATACAGTTGAAAATCTTCATCTATCTTTTCCCCTGTGAAATCGTTGTATTTTTTTATCAGATTAGTTTTAATTCTTTCCTCAAATTTTTCAAAACTGACCTTATCTTTCCAATATCCCTCGGGAAATTTCGCCACTACCGGAGTGAGGGAGTATATCTTTTCAAAGAAATTTTTAGGTATTATTTTTTCTTCCATGACCAATACCTTTATATTTTTAGTGAATTCATTGACTAAATTAGTTTTTAGATAGTCTTTCAGATCTCTAAAAACCGTTCTTACTTGAAATTCATATATCTTACCCTTTTTAAATATCCTGTCCCTTTCAATAGGCAGAAGTCCTCCTACAGAATAGTGTTTGTATCCACTATTTTTGTGGATTTCCTTATATTTTTCACTGGCTAAAAATATTTATCCACCAGTGAACTCAATTCCATTCCCACATCTTCCAGCTTTAAATCTTCCAAAAGATAGATCTTTATTTTAAGTTCGTATACAGTAATTTTTTTCAATGCTGCCTCCTTCTAATTTTTTTACAAAAATATATCTTCCGAGTCCTTCCCCTTTGTCCCTATGACTTCTTCATCGAAGTTATAGCTTCCCATAAGCTTTATAATACTTATAAAATCATAATCTTTCTTGATGACTTTCTTTAGATCATTCCTGAGTTTAATAATATTACTGGGGGTTATCTCCCCACGAAATACAGAGTTTTGATAATGATTCAGATATTTTTTATCTTTCTTTTCAATTTAGGGTGTGTAAATGTTGTTCCCATCCTCTCTTCCAGAGCCTTTATAAATATCTTCCTGCCCTCTTCATTTAATACACAGTAGTTGACTTTTTTTTCAAAGTGTTTTTCCACACTGAGTTTTCTATCTCAGCTCTCCCTTACTCATTATATATTTAGTCCCCATAACATCCCCCTATATATAACAATAACTATAATAAGCACATTTCTTACATTTAAATCCCTTCTCTACCTCTGGGACCCTGTCGCTGTTAACAAGTTCTCTTATATTTTCTGTTAGTTCCTCCAGTTCTTTCTCCACTTCCTCAGTCAATTCGAGGATATGTATTTTCCTGCTTCCCTTATCTTTCTTATTCTTTTCAATTACTTCTAACTTTCCCTTTTTTACCATTCCTTTATCCTTTAATATCTTTAGATAATAATAGAGCTGATATTTTGAAGCCTCAATGTCTGCATCGGATTTTTTTATCTCCACAAGATAGTCTCTGGTGATCTTATCTATCCTTATATTCTCTATAGATATCTCATCTGTTTTTTTCTCTTCATGAAGAGCCTTCCCTATCTTTACCAATTCACTGTTGTCCTCTAGATTCAATTTATGATAGTGCAGGTAACACTGCCTCTTACAGTGAAT